>SHNJ01000032.1 GCA_004295055.1 Alphaproteobacteria bacterium
GGCCCAGCGATACAGGCCGGTGTCGATTACGATTTGAAAAACGGATGGTTCTTAAATTTTGACGTAAAGAAAATCTGGATTAATACCGACGTTAAAATCAATGGCGGCGCTATTCGTGCCGACGTGGATATCGATCCTTGGGTGATTGGATTCGGGGCAGGATTCAGATTCTAAATCGCTATGGACTGGTCGCCTTTTGGTTTGATTGCGCAATGCCCACCTGCAATGTATTTAGAGCGCGGGATTATTCCCGCGCTCTTTCTTGCGGGGATTGCGGGTAGCATAACGCACTGTCTGGGAATGTGCGGTCCATTCGTTCTGGCTCAAGTTTCCGAATTGCCCAATCGCAACGGAAAAATTTCAAGCCGCGATTTGCTGCGTTACGCCTTGTTGCCATATCATGCAGGACGTATCACAACCTATGCCGGTTTGGGCGCGTTAGGGGCATGGTTAATGACTTTTTTTTCAAGCTTTGAATCCTTTCGATTAACGGCCGCTATTATGTTGGTTCTGGCCGGAATATTGTTTTTGGCGTCCGTGCTTGCAAAAACGGGATTTTTCAAAGCTTGCGCGACGCCACGCTGGATCACACGCCATTTAGACCGGTTCTTGCGCCTGCCATTGCTATGGCGCGGTTATGTCCTTGGCTTATTGCTGGGATTTTTGCCTTGCGGCTTGTTATATGCGGCGCTGCTGGCGGCTACGACCACGGCAAATCCCTTATTGGCGCTGGCGGCAATGATTGCCTTTGGGCTGGGGACAGTTCCGGCGCTCCTTATGGTTGCTTTTGGGGGCAGAAAAATTCTACAATTGCGTCCCAATTGGATTAACAGGATTTCTTTTATTCTCGCTTTATTGAATGCTTTCACTCTTTTTATTATGGCTGGGGGATTAATTTCATGAATGGATTCGCAGTATCATCTTCGTCGCCGAATTATAACCACGATATTGTAAGGCTTTTTACATTGGCATCTATATTCTGGTGCGTTGTGGGTCTTGCGGCTGGCGTATTTATCGCGCTGCAAATGTCTTTCCCCTGGTTGAATATCGAACCATATCTGACATTCGGCCGGTTGCGTCCTGTTCATACGTCGGCGGTTATTTTCGCGTTTGGAGGCAACGTATTGTTTGCGACATCATACTTTATCGTTCAGCATACTTGCCGGACAAGATTATGGGGCGATGGCCTGGCTTTCTTCACTTTTTGGGGATACCAGTTATTTATCGTTCTCGCAGCTTCCGGCTATGTTTTGGGAATCACGCAAGGCAAGGAATATGCCGAACCTGAATGGTATGTCGATTTGTGGTTGACGGTTGTGTGGGTTGCCTATCTGGCGGTTTATATGATGACCCTGAAAAATCGCAAAGAGCCGCATATATATGTCGCAAATTGGTTTTACCTGGCGTTTATCGTTACCGTAGCGATCCTGCATTTGGGCAACAATCTAAGCTTGCCGGTTTCATTGACCGATACAAAAAGCTACTCCGTTCCTGCTGGCGTGCAAAGCGCGATGATTCAATGGTGGTATGGCCATAATGCCGTGGGATTTTTCCTGACAGCAGGGTTCTTGGGCATTATGTATTATTTCGTGCCTAAACGCGCCGGTCGTCCCGTTTATTCTTACCGTTTGTCGATCGTACATTTTTGGTCGTTAATTTTCATTTACATTTGGGCGGGTCCGCACCATCTGCATTATACCGCGCTGCCGGATTGGGCACAGACCTTGGGCATGACTTTTTCGATTATGCTTTGGATGCCGTCTTGGGGCGGGATGATCAATGGTGTCATGACGCTGTCCGGTGCGTGGCACAAATTGCGTGAAGATCCGGTATTGCAATTTATGATTATTGCACTGGCTTTTTACGGCATGAGCACTTTTGAAGGGCCATTGCTGTCCATTAAAGAAGTGAATGCATTGTCGCATTATACCGATTGGACAATTGGGCATGTTCATGCGGGTGCGCTGGGTTGGGTCGCGTTTATCAGTTTCGGCGCGATTTATTATTTGATTCCTGTTTTATACAATAAAAAGGATATGTATTCCGTTCCTTTGATCCGCATGCATTTGTGGCTCAGTACCTTAGGCATTGTTCTGTACATTACAGCGATGTGGATTGCGGGTATCATGCAGGGATTGATGTGGAGATCGTACGACAGCATGGGGTTCCTGCAATATTCTTTTGTCGAAACCGTCGAAGCGATGCATCCTTATTACATCATTCGCGCGTTGGGTGGATTGCTGTTCCTGTTTGCGGCTCTGATAATGGTTTACAATATCTATAAAACGATTAAGAGCGAGCAGCTCGATATCAAGCCAGTGACAGCATAGGGAGGAACGGCAATGAAATCGCATCATAAAATTGAAAGAAACTCGATTCTTATGCTGATCCTGATCGTGGTTGTGGTCGCGATAGGCGGCATTGTTGAGGTTGTTCCATTGTTCCGCATGGAAACCACTATCGAGCCGGTAAAAGGCGTGCGGCCGTACACTCCGCTGGAATTGGTCGGACAGAATATTTACATCCGTGAGGGATGTAATGTTTGTCATAGTCAGCAAGTTCGTCCATTGCGCGACGAAGTTGTGCGTTACGGCCATTATTCCTTGGCGGCAGAAAGCATGTATGACCATCCATTCTTGTGGGGATCGAAAAGAACCGGGCCAGATTTGTCCCGCGTCGGCGGCAAGTATTCGGACGAATGGCATGTGGCGCACATGATCAATCCGCGCGATATGGTGCCGGAATCGATCATGCCAAGTTATAGTTTTCTGATGAAAAATGGCGCCAACCTGAACGATATTCAGAAACATTTGCGCGCCTTGCGCGCCGTTGGGGTGCCTTATACGGATGAAATGATAGAACAAGCCAACAAGGACGCTGTCGCTCAGGCAAGCGACGGCGCGGATACATCCGGATTGGAATCGCGTTACGGTAAAGTGAGCGCCAGGAATTTCGACGGCGATAAATCGTTTATTTCGGAAATGGATGCGCTGGTGGCTTATTTGCAGAAATTGGGAACAGATGTGGATTTCAAAACTTACGATCCAGATTTTGCAATTAAGGCGGTGAAATAATGCAGACTATTTTTGCTAATCCCGCCATTGGAACATGGATGCTGATTTTCTTTTTTGCGTTGTTCGTTTTGATCGCAATTTGGGCATTTCGTCCGGAGAATAAAAAGAAGATGGAACAGCACGGTAAAATCCCATTAGAGGAGAACGGAAGATGACCGATAATAATAAAGAACGCGATCCGATTTCTGGCATTGAAACTACCGGGCATGAATGGGATGGCATTAAGGAATTAAATAATCCCGCGCCTCGGTGGTGGTTGTGGGTGTTTATTATTACGATTATTTGGTCGATAGGATATTGGGTGGTTTATCCAGCCTGGCCGACTATTGCAGGCGCTACTAAAGGAAAATGGAATTGGACTCAATATACGCAGTTAAAAGAAAAGCAGGCGGAAATATTGGCGCGGCAAGAAGGCTATTTACAGAAACTTCAGACCACAAAACTGGAAGATATCTCAAAAGATCCGGCGCTTTATGAATTTGCCCGTTTGGGTGGCGCCGTGACATTCAAGGAAAATTGCGCCGCATGCCATAACAGCGGTGGGCAAGGCCGACGCGGTTATCCGAATCTAAACGATGACGATTGGTTGTTTGGCGGAAAATTGGGCGATATTTATAAGACGATCAAAGTAGGTATACGCAGCAATCATCCCGATACCCAAGGTGTGCAAATGCCTGCATTTGGCAAGGATGGCGTGTTGAAACAAGAACAGATTGCGGCCGTGGCCGAGTATGTAGAAAAGTTGCATTTAGGCGACAAGGCGGAACGCGCCCCTGCTTATGAAGAAGGCAGAAAAATTTTCACCGAGCAATGCTCCAGTTGCCATGGCAATAACGGCGAAGGTTCTCGTGAAACGGGTGCCCCGCGATTGAATGATAATATCTGGCTGTTTGGCGGCAAACGGGAGAATATTGTAGAAAGTATTTCCGTGGCTCATGCCGGCGTCATGCCGACTTGGGAAAATCGCCTGGACGATAATGCCATTAAATCGTTGGCGGTATATGTGCATTCATTAGGAGGCGGGGAACAGTGAGCGATGATACAGCCGATATCGTCTATTTTGCCAAGCAGGAACGCGTATACCCTAAGCATGTCAATAAAGGAAAATACCGCCGCCTAAAATATATTGCGTTGGTTGTGCTGCTGGGCATCTATTATTTGGTGCCTTGGATAAGATGGGATCGTGGTCCGCATGCGCCGGATCAGGCGGTATTGATCGACATGGCCTCGCGGCGCGCTTATTTCTTTTTTATCGAAATATGGCCGCAGGAAGTTTATTTTCTGACTGGCCTTTTAATTCTGGGCGCTGTCGGATTATTTTTCGTTATCTCGTTATTGGGCAGAATATGGTGCGGTTATGCCTGTCCGCAAACGGTATGGACGGATTTGTTCCTAATGACAGAACGCTGGATTCAAGGCGACCGGAATCAGCGTATCAAGCTTGATAATTCTTCCTGGGGATTTGAAAAAGTTTGGAAAAAAGGCTTAACCCATATTGTTTGGATTGCTATTGGACTGTGTACCGGCGGTGCGTGGGTGTTTTATTTTAACGACGCGCCAACTTTATGGGATCACATTATTCATTTGGATGTGCCGTGGAGCGTGGGCGGGTGGATTTTAGGCTTAACCGCTTCCACTTATCTGATGGCCGGATTCGCGCGCGAGCAAGTTTGCACGTATATGTGCCCTTATGCCCGGTTTCAATCCGCGATGTTTGACAAGGATACCTTGATTATTGGGTACGACGCGGATCGGGGCGAACCACGTGGAAAACACCGCCAAGGAGAATCGTGGGATGGGCGCGGTCATTGTATCGATTGTTCTTTGTGCGTTCAGGTTTGTCCAACCGGCATCGATATTCGCGACGGGCTGCAAATGGAGTGTATTGCTTGCGGCCTTTGCGTGGATGCCTGTAACAGTGTTATGGAAAAGCTGCATTTACCGCCAGGCTTAATTCGTTATGACACATCGCGCAATCAGGAAGCCCGGAGGGATTCCAAATTGCGCAGCTTGGTCCATAAGGATGCGTTGCGCATTTTGCGTCCGCGTACATTTTATTACAGTGCGGTAATGGGGGCGGTGGGTGCCATCATGTTGTATGCTTTGCTTACCCGGGCGGAGCTTGAACTGCATGTGCAGCATGAACGCAATCCATTGTTCGTACAGTTAAGTAATGGCGATATTCGCAATTCCTATACCCTAAAAATCTTAAATAAAACGCCCCAAGACCGTGTTTACAGCCTGTCCGTCAATGGGCTATCATACAGCCAACTGAAAATTATGGGCGCGGAAAATATGGATATGCAGCATTTGCCTGTTTTTGCCGATTCGGTCGGTCAGTATCGTGTGCAAATGTCGGCTGCTTCCGCTGATGAACTTAGGCAGAATGTTACTTTTACCATCACCGATGTGCAAAGCGGAGTGAAAGATGAATACCAAAGCGTCTTCGTGCGCGGACAATAACGGCCCACGTCCTTCCGACCGCTGGATTCCTTGGTATTTTGTGCTGTTTTTTGTTGTTACTTGCAGTGTGCTTGGATTTTTCAGTTATCTTGCGATTCATACCGATCCAGGGGTGGTTACCAATAACGCCTATCAAAAAGGACTGGATTATGACCGGATTATTGCTGCTTCCGATCAATCAAGTGCTTTGCCATGGCAGGCGAATATTATATTGCGGCAGTCCGCCGCCGTTTCTGTGCTGGAAGTCACATTAAAGGATAACCATCAAATACTGGAAGGCGCCACGGTCGAAGCTTGGTTAATGCGGCCCACCAAAGACGGAATGGATCAGCACTGGCAATTGAAACCTGCCGGGAATGGAACATACCTTGCGGAAGGGCAATTGCCTCAAGGCGCCTGGAACATTCATGTCACGGTAATGCTGAATGGGCGGCAAAAGCAATTTATCAAGCCCATAGTGGTTTCTTAAATGTCATCGACCAATGCTTTGCCAGACTATAGCCGGCACATAGTGTCCGGGCAGCCCGATGCGCATAAAATGCATTTGATGATAGAAGGCATGCGTTGCGCGTCTTGCGCTTGGCAAATCGAAAATACTTTGGCGTGCAACAACAATGTAAAAGCCAGGATAAATTTTTCTACCCGCCGATTGAGCATAGAATGGCAGGGGGCAAAAGACCGTATTTACGATCTGTTGCATCAAATCGCGGATCTTGGGTTCCGTTTCTCGCCTTTCGATCTTGTGCGGCTGGAGAGTGAAGATAGGCAGGAACAAAAATTTCTGCTGCAATGCATGGCGGTGGCCGGATTTGCATCCGGCAATATCATGCTGTTGTCCTTTGCTTTGTGGTTCAGCGGCGATATGGGCGGGGCTACACGCGATTTGCTGCATTGGCTTTCGGCGTTGGTGGGACTGCCGGCGGTTATTTACGCCGGACGCCCATTTTATTATTCGGCATTCGGCGCATTAAAACGCGGCCGGGCCAATATGGATGTGCCGATTTCATTGGCGATTGTGCTGGCATGCGCAATGAGCCTGCTGGAAACCATCAATCACGGCGCTTATATTTATTTCGATTCGGCGGTTATGTTGGTATTCCTGTTGTTGGTCGGGCGGTATTTGGATAAAAAAGCGCGCGGCAAGGCCCGCGCGGCAGCGGAAGATTTGCTGCAAATGTTGCAAGGGACGGCAACGGTTTTGCAAGACGGAAAATCGTCTTTGATGCTGGCGCAAGATCTAAAGCCAGGCATGATATTGCAAATAGCGGTGGGCGAACGGATTATCGCCGATGGCAGAGTGATATCCGGCCAAAGCGAAATCGATCCAAGCCTGATTACCGGTGAAACCATGCCGCAAGCCATTGGGACAGGCAGCCAGGTATTTGCCGGGGCTATTAATTTATCCCAGCCCATTCAAATCGAAGTCACCGCGGCGTCGGAAAACAGCCTTTTATCCGATATTGTCCGGTTGATGGAAAATGCCGAACAGGCACAGGCGAAATATGTGCGCTTGGCAGACAGGGTGGCGGGTTTTTACACGCCCGTAGTGCATTTATTGGCGGCGGCGGCATTTCTGGGTTGGTGGCTGGGCGGCGGACTTGCCTGGCAGCCATCTTTGTTGATTGCGACAACGGTGCTGATTATTACATGCCCATGCGCGTTGGCGTTGGCTGTTCCCGCGGTGCAGGTTATGGCCAGCCAGAATTTGTTCCGGCGCGGCATATTGTTGAAATCCGGCGATGCGTTGGAAAGGCTGGCTGTGATCGATACTATAATTTTTGATAAAACCGGCACTTTGACCGAAGGCCAGGCAAAATTGATCAATGCCGATAAAATTGCTGCAAAAGATCTACAATTGGCGGCGTCTATGGCGACGCACAGTAAACATCCTTTGTCGCGCGCGTTGGCATCGGCGTGGAAAGGGGATTTGATACCTTTGCAGGTGGCGGAAGTGCCGGGCAGCGGGTTGGAAGCGGATTATCAAGGAGACCGTATTAGATTGGGCAAGGCAGAGTGGTGCGGGGCCGAAATACCGCACCATGAAACCGCTATGGGAATATTTTTATGCGGCCAAGAAATAAGGCCAGTGCAATTTCTTTTCGCGGATTTATTGCGCGCCGATGCCCCTAATATTATTGCTGAATTAAAGCAGAAATTTGATATTCGTCTGCTGTCGGGCGATCGGAAGGCGGTTGTACAGGAAATCGCCGCGAAGGCGGGGATAGAACAATGGCAGGCGGCCCTTTTACCGCCAGACAAGACGAAAATCGTCAAAGATTTGATCGCCCAGAAGCACAAGGTTTTAATGATCGGCGATGGATTGAATGATGCCGCGTCCTTGGCTTGCGCCAGCGTGTCCATGTCGCCTTCCACCGCGATGGATATTACCCAAAATGTTGCTGATGTAGTATTTCAAGGGCATCTTCTAAACCCTGTAAAACAAACAATTTATATTGCAAAAAGATCGGCGGCATTGGTGCGCCAAAACTTTGCCTTATCTTTCTTATACAATGTTATTGCTATACCGCTGGCTTTAATGGGGCAGGTAACGCCTTTGATTGCGACGCTGGCGATGTCGTCTTCATCGATAATAGTGGTGTTGAATGCATTGCGGCTGGGAATGAAGGATTGATTGTGGAACATTTGTATTTAATCATACTGGCACTTTTCACTGGGCTTGTTGGCCTGGGCGCTTTTTTCTGGGCGTTAAAAAATGGCCAATTCGATGATCTAGAGGGCGATGCCGCCCGGATATTGCAAGACGATTAGCCTATTTATTGAATAATCCGCGTATTAAGCGGCTTGTTGAAAATAAGATAGAAGATTTGACCTGGATCAAGGCTTTGGCGAAAAAGATTGTATGCAAAAGGGCTTGCCCGTATACTTGGCATATTATCTTTGGTGGCTACATGTTATGGGCAAATAGAGTTCCGGCCATACCTTTATTCGGTGGGCTGACGGAAGAAGAAAAACAAGAATACCTGGGCGAGGGAAAAGTAAAAAAAATCTCGCCACGGGAGTATTTATTCCGCCATGGCGATCCCGCCGGCCATTTTTATATCATTTGTTACGGCACAATTAAGTTATTCCGGCAAATTCCAGACGGGCATGAAATTACAACCGACATTCTGATTGCCGGAAACACCATTGGCGAAATAGAAATCCTTGAATCCTTCCCCTTGTATCAGTCCAACGCCCAGGCCATCGAACCGGTTTCCGTGCTTCAATTCCCAAAGCAATGGTTGAAAGACACGGCTAAGAAAAACGGAAAATTTGCCTTGAACTTGCTTTCTTCGGTGGCGCAAACCGCAAGACTGAGCGAAATCGAAGCGGAGCAGCAGGCCACTATGTCGGCGCCACAATTGATAGGTTGTTTTTTACAGCGTCTTTGCGTTTTGCACGATTTCAATCCAAAAGGATTCGAGTTGCCGTACAGCAAAACCTTAATCGCGTCGCGCCTTGGCATGGAGCTCGAAACTTTTTCGCGCGCGCTGGCAAAATTAAAGGATCATGGCATTAATGTGGACGGCATGAATGTCGTATTCGATGATTTTGCCAAAATGAAAGATTATGTGTGCGGCCATTGTTCGGTCACGCATGATTGCCCGACGCATCAGTCAATCCAGCGCAAATTCGCCAAAAAATAATTCTCGCTAATCTATCCGGCACATTTAACTTCCGCCAGGGATTCAAACGCTATTTACAATTGTTTATAAAAGATAAATCTGGAAGGACTTCTGTCCTTGTTAATATTTCAGATTTATGGTTTATGTAGTTTCCACAGCCAGCAGGATGGTGCGTATCAAAAAATATTTGTTGAGTGGGCAATTTGTAATTTTAGGCAATCTTCCAAAATAGGAGCCAAAATGAATTTTGAAATCAACGGCTTTCTTCTGTTTGGCTTGTTACTGCTGGCCGGCGTTGTCGGCGGGGATATTGCCCGGAAATCCAAAAGAATTCCCAGAATTATCGGATATATATTATTTGGTTTTTTGATTGGGCCGGGGGCGCTGGGATTGCTGAATGACGCCTCGATAAAAGATGCCCAGATATTTTTGGATATTGCGTTAGGATTAATTTTATATCAAATCGGCGCCTATTTAAATATTTCCGAATTGTCTCATAACCCGCGTCTGATCTTCAGCAGTTTTATTGAAAGCCTGTTTACTTTTTGTATTGTGGCGGTAGGGCTTTATTACAGCAAATTTTCATTGCTGCTCTCTTTCTTATTCGGGGCTATCGCTATATCGTCTTCACCGGCGGTGATTCTTGCAACAGTAAGAGAATATGGCGTTAAAGGAGTTTTTAGCAAGCGGATTCTGAATTTAGTGGCCCTGAATAATATGTTTTCCTTTTTGTTCTTTGCGATGGTTATGCCGTTTGTGCATTGGCAGAATGAACAGTCCTTGCATAAAATTATAACTTATACGCCAATAATGCTTTTGGGGTCGGCGGGAATCGGCTGGGTATTGGCAAGTTTTAAGGAACGCATCAGTTTTTTTGTGGCAATGAATAAACACAATCAGGTGTCTTTGCTGCTTGCCTTTACCGGACTTGGGTTGGGTTTGGCAAAAATGTTGGATCTTTCTTATATGCTGACCATGCTGTCAATGGGGCTGTTTTGTTTTAATTCCCCTATACCGCATAAGGATGCTGCTACTCCATTGGATGAGCCCGGCGATATCAGCGAATTATCCATCATGATTCTTTTTGTTATTGCGGGTGTAAAACTTAACTTTAGCAATCTTTATGAATTGTTGGGGTTCTCCCTGTTATTTATTTGTTTGCGAAGCGCTTCCAAAATTCTTGGCCTATTTATTGTCCGGCCAGATAAGGATTTGGATAAAAAGCATACATTGTTGCTGGGCATATCGTTGACGCCGATGGCGGGGCTCGCCATGGGCCTTTCTTTAATGTTAAACAATCTATATCCAGAATTGATGAACGCATACATACCGTATATATTCGCGGTTATTGCCTTGCTGGAATTATTGGGCCCGATGGCTACGGAATATAGTCTTAGAAAATCGGGCGAGGTAGACAATCAGATCCGTATTTCGCATTAATATTGACAGGTAGCGAGCATGGAACAAGTGTCTTTAGAACAAATATTATTCGCTGCGGCGTATCTCGCCGCAATAGTATTTTGCGGGATAATCTGCGGATTGGTATTTGTCCGCATCCTGGTCAGTCTGAAAAAACATGATCTGTTCTCCTGGTTTCACAAAGTCCCTGTCGATCATTTACGCGGCCCATTGTTGTTATTGTTTCCGGTGGGGGCCTATTTCATAGCGACGTATTTCTATCGGCCAGAAGCTTTAAAAACAGCGCCTTTTGCCGGAACCGTAAAGATTATCATGGTGTTCGCTTTTGCATGGCTTGCGGCGCGGGCTGTTCACGCCACCACGAATATCCTGGCTATGCAATTCGACATTTCTGTCGGAGACAATTTGCGCGCCAGGCGCGCCCAAACGCAAATATTCATTCTGCGCCGTATTATTAACGCCATTATTTTTATCATTGCTCTGGCAATTGTTTTTCTAATGTCTGACAGTCTAAGCAAAGTAGGGGTTAGCCTTTTAACCTCCGCCGGTATAGCGGGTATCATTCTGGGCTTTGCGGCCCAACGCGTATTGGGCAATTTTTTGGCTGGAATACAGATCGCTCTTACCCAACCGATACGGCTGGACGATGTGGTGGTTATTGAAGGGGAATGGGGCAGGATCGAGGAAATCACATTAACATACGTGGTGGTTAATATTTGGGATCAACGGCGGTTAGTGGTGCCGATCAGTTATTTCATAGAAAAGCCAATTCAAAACTGGACCAGAAAATCCGCCGATATATTGAACTCCGCTAATTTCTTTGTGGATTACACGGTGCCGGTGCCGGCGTTGCGCGATTATTTGATAAAAATTTTACAGCTATCCCCGCTATGGGATAAACGCGTGGGGGTATTGCAAGTGGTTGATTGTACACCGGAAGCCATGGAGATACGGGCTTTGATGAGTGCTCGCAATTCTTCGGAAGGTTGGGATTTACGATGTGAAGTGCGCGAAAAAATGATCGAATTTATAACGGCAAATTACCCAAATGCGCTTCCCAAGAATCGGGCCGAAATTCGCGTTGAATCGAAAAATTAATAGGGGTGTCTCATTTATTATTTAGGAGTGACGATGAATCAGTTTTGTATTGCGGCTAAGACTGTTGCCATGGTTTTATTGTTGTCCATATGTTGCGCGAATTATGCTTTCGCGGCGGATGCCGCTGCGGAAGAAATTGCGCGGCAATGCGATAAAAAAGCGGCTATGGAATTTAATGGTGCGAGTAAAGCCAGTCTGGCGCAGCGCAAGCCCGTATTCATGTCGATTTGTGAATGTTATGAAAAAACCAAATATTTACGGACTTCGGGCAAAGCCGCGGATTTAATTGCCGCGGCATCGGCAAATTCAGATTGCGTGCTAAAGCTGGTGGATAAGGCCGCCGAAGCCTATTTTTCCCTGGATCCAAAATTGACAACCCCGGAAGAAGAATATATCAAATCGCCGGAATCGCGTTTAAATGAATTCACGGACGATTTAAACGCGATTCTTATTCCGCATGAAAATTTATTTGCCGGAATTGCGGATTACAGTAAAACCTGCCGGCCATTTTGCGGGGATTTTGAAAAAGCGGCGAGCATAGATGCGCAAACCAAATATTTCGAAAGCATATTGTATTACATTCAATCGCAAAGCTTTATTCCGGTGAAGTAGGCTTATTATCATATCGATTTGATATAATAGAAAAAGCCCCCGCGTTCTTACAGCGCGCGAGAGGCTACTTATTTACTTAACCATCCAATTTCGCCGATTTCAGGCGCTCTATTAGCTTTTTTCCATTCGCTTTCAATTTTGTCTATAATTTCGGTTGTAGAAAGTTTCCATACTACAAATTCTTTATTGCCGTTGTTTTCAATAAATTGTCCAAACCTTGCACCTTTATTCAAAAGCTCATAAACAATTTTTTTGGTTTCTTGAAGTTGATTTGATTTAGGTATGCCTACACGTTCCAAATGCCATGGTATTACCCATAAACCGATGTCATCTTCTTCCAATTCGGTATAGAGCGTATCAGTTAGATTTGAAGCCATTATATACTCCCTTAATTAAATTTAATTTTTCTAATATCAATACCAGGTACTTTAACGTCAATCGTTGCGTTTGTACCCGGGCTTCGTGTTGCGTAGTTTCGTATTCCAACTATCCCACCATCCGGTAATTTTACCAAGGTTCCTTTGTACGTTGAATCTTTGATAATAGTGCCACCTCTAGATAATTGATTAAATAGTTTTTGTGCATCAGCTGCACCACCAGCTATTTCTCGAATGGCAGGGTTGCTGCCCACTTTGCCGATTGCTTGTGCACCAGTTCCTAATATTCTGAGATAGTTTGGTGATAGGTATTTGAGTAAGACACCGCCTGGGATGGCTCCAAGTAATCCATCGGTAAAAACTTCACCCAAAGTCATACATGTGGGACCATTACCATGATAGTTATTGATGCTTGCTCTCAGTATTGCGCCGATACCAGCGCCTAAAAGCGCTGAAGCAAGAATTGGATTCTCCCCGGTCGGATCAACAAAATTTATAGGACTTCCATCAACATACCCAAACCTATTGATCCCCCCAGCTAACCCAATCGGATCAGACTGAAGATATCTGCCGGTTTTTGCATCATAGTCGCGCATTAGGTTGTAGTGATAGTTCGACTCGAAGTCGAAGTACTGGCCGGGGAGGCGGAGGTTGGTTTCTTTTGTGCCAGTGAGGGATGCGTTCTCACCAAACGGGGTTTGGAATCGGTCCCACAATACCGCCTTGGCGGAGTTGGTGAGCTTGGTCGGCGTGCGTAGATGGTCGTTGAGGATATATAACAACTCGTTCGTGCTGTTGCCGTTATTGGTGTTGTTGAGATGGCCGAGCGGTAGGGCGGATGCTGCGGTCATGTCAATCGAATCTGCAATCGCGGCCAGATTGGCGGGGAGATAGATATATTCCCGCTGTACCTTGCCGTTGGATAAGGATTCGGCGATCAGATTATGATCCAAATCATAATGATAATGCGTCATCCCAGCGATGGATGGAATCGGCATGGATTCTAGGTTGGAGGTGGTTTCACCCTCGCCGCCAAACTCCACCATAATGGTTTCTTGCATATCGGCGGGCAGAGCCTCGATAAGAAGCCAATAAAATCGCAAGTGTGGTGATGGCAATGGGAATGGCCACCTAGATAAATTTTTATCCTCTGCATGGGGGAATTAAAATGGCTTATCTAATTGGTACCAAGTCTGCTAGGGAATGGGGGTCCAAACTCCAATACCCTAGCAGTTCACCCCGACCAGCAAAAAAAGTCCATTCAAACATTACGTAACGTTTTAAGACGGCTTTTGGATGCTTCTTGTTTGCTGGACATACAAGAGGATTTCACAGGCATGATCGGGTCTGCTGGCTCTATCTACCTATTCCATCTAAATCACTGTCGCGTTTATTAGGGTAAAATTTGGCTTTTCTCTTTTTCAATTCATAGAACAGGATACCGTGAATTCCTTTTGCTTTCTTTTTGGGTACAGGGTTTTTCCATATTTGATCAAAAATTGCTTTTTGATCTTTCTTGCTAACACGTTTGAGAACATCTTCTATAAATTCTATATCCTGTTTTTTTCCAGGAAATAGAATTTTAAAATGTTTATCACTGACAGCAAAAATATCATATGCACAATTTTCCGCTCCATCAATGACTAAAATATTTTTCATATTTATCCTATAGTCATATTTCCTTCTTCTTCCGAAATACAAATCTCTAAATCTGCAATCCCTTCTTTTTCTTTGAAGGTATTTGAATAATGAAAATGTGAATTTGGATCCGAGTCACTTAATAAGTCCTGTAAGTGCTTAATAAATTCCTCGGCATCCTTTTTTGTGAATGATATCTGCAGATCATGCCAATTATTTTCTCTGTATTTTTCTAATGTCACTTTCATAATTTTCCTCATTATCTATTGGGTGGAATATGTTCTTTGCCTTTTCTTCTGCTGGAGTCATGCCAGTGCGGATCTCTAGCTTTACCAACTTTGCTACCTTCTGCATCCCATCGTCTAATTTCTCCGTTTGGGCCTTTCCATATTCTGTGGCGGCCTTCAGTTAGTCCACCGGTAGGTGTTTCTGTCCAGCCCTCTGGCGGAGTCCAATCATCAGGATTGGCAGGATAGTCATTTAATGGATCATCTATAGCAGGTTTGTCTTTCTGAGGGTTAGGATCGTTCTCTTTTGCTTGTTGTTCAGGATTGCCTTCTTCGTTGAAGAATCCCGTTGGGCATAATTTATTCCAATTTTTATATGCATACAAGCCTAGAGCTCCTAAAGGTCCACCATACATTAAGCCCTCCGCAATAATTGGAAGAACTGGAATGAATAGACCATAGGGATCAATCCTATTTGCAGGATTCCCACCCACATACCCATATCTATTGATGCCCCCCGCCAAGCCAATCGGATCACTCTGTAAATATCTGCCAGTTTTGGCGTCGTAGTCTCTCATCAAGTTGTAATGATAATTCGATTCAAAGTCGAAGTATTGGCCGGGGAGGCGGAGGTTGGTTTCCTTGGTGCCGGTCAGGGATGCGTTCTCGCCGAACGGGGTTTGGAATCGGTCCCACAATACCGCCTTGGCGGAGTTGGTGAGCTTGGTTGGCGTGCGTAGATGGTCGTTGAGAATATATAACAACTCATTCGTGCTGTTGCCATTGTTGGTGTTGTTGAGATGGCCGAGCGGTAGGGCGGATGCTGCGGTCATGTCGATAGAATCTGCAATAGCGGCAAGGTTGGCTGGGAGATAAATATACTCCCGCTGCACCTTGCCGTTGGATAAGGATTCGGCGATCAAATTATGATCGAGATCATAATGATAATGCGTCATCCCGGCGATGGATGGGATCGGCATGGATTCCAGGTTGGAGGTGGTTTCACCCTCGCCACCAAACTCCACCATAATGGTTTCCTGCATATCGGCGGGCAGAGCCTCGATAAACGGAGCGATAATCGGAAACGCCTCGGCCAGCGCATCGGCCTCGATCACTTGCGGGGCGTAGTATTTGATGACGCGCTCGCCAATGGCGTTGTATTTGTACAGGGTGCTGGGATTGAGATCGCGATCGAGCTGCGAGTACCGCCCAACCTTATTATAGCTGAGCGCGTGCATCGAGCTGCCGGTCGCATCATCGCCCGTCACATTCCCGGCGGCATCGAAGGTAAAGCTGCGCACCGTAACCGAGTTTTTAACGATAGAATTCAATCGGTTAGAAGTCGAAGCGTAGTTATAGGTTTCAGTTCCGGCGGCGGTGACCTTGGAGGTGCGGTTGGACGCCGCATCGTAACCATAAGTTTCTACACCATAAGCGCCGTTGCCGCCCGTACCGCTGGAGGCCTGGATTAAACGATCCAGCTCGTCATAGGTAAAGGCTTGCGTGCGCGCGCCAGTGACGTTGTCGGTGATGGCGTCGATGTTGCCGTTGGCGTCGTAATGGTAATCGGTGTGGTAAATATCCGGCGACCCATCTTTGATCCGAATCTTGCTGATCCGGTAATCGCCGTCGTAATAAATATATGCGGCCAGGCCGTTGCCATAGGTCCAACTGGTAATCTCGCCAAATGGGGTATAGGTGATGGATGTCGCGATATTGACCGTCGCGCTGACGGTGGTGGCCTGGGTCGTTACCGATGTCACGCGGCCCATGGCATCGCGGTTATAATTCACCACGCGGCCGGATGGGTAGATGATTTTGGTCAACCGGTCGGCGGAATTATATTCGTACCGCGTGATATAGGATGTGTATTGAATGATGTGCGTGTTTTTGACGATATTGCCATGCGCATCGTACACATACGTGGTGCTGCCGGAATCGTCGGTAACGCGGTAAAACCGGCCAATGCCATATTCATTCGTTGTGGTATTGTCATAGGTGTAGGCGCGGTTTTCGGCTGTATTGGAGGGGTAAGTTTCCGTCAACATCCGGTTCAACGCGTCATAGGTAAAATTGGCAACCACGCCGCGCGCATCGACGCGTTGGGTGATATTGCCCGCCGCATCGCGGTACAGCGTTATATTGCCCGCATCCGGGGTTGTTTCATAAATCGTCTCCCCAAATCCGTTATAGACGTAGTTGGTGGCGATATTGCGTTGGTCTGTGGTGTTGGTGACCATGTCTTGGCCATTATAGGTGCGGCTGACAATGCCGGACAGGGCATTGGTTTGGGTTTGCAAGCGGTTCAGCGCATCGTATGCCTGCGTGGTGTTATAGAGGCGCGGATTTTGGACCGATGTGTTGTTATCGTTTTTATCATATCCAAAGGTCACGGTTTGGCTTAACGCGCCAATATCGCGGTATAGACGGCCCAGCGCATCGAACACTTGGTTGTGTTGATACACCAAGGCGCTGGCGGCGTTTTTGATGCGCGTTTCGGTGCGGTTACCCATGGCATCCAATGTGAACTCCACGCGCTCGCCGATATTATTTTCAATCGATGTCAGGCGTTGCGCATTGTCATACCCATATTGCAAGAACGATCCATCGGGCAGGGTGATTTTGCGGATATTGCCGGTGTCTTCGTAATCGAAGGTGGTGGTGGCGCCCGATGTGGTGCTGGTTTTCAGCCATAGGCGGTCATTATACGTCATAGTGGTGGTAACGTTATTCGCATCCACCATGGTCAACGGCAAGCCGTTCAAATCATACGACGTGATATTGATCTGCTGGCCCACCGCGTTGGTGATGCGGGTCAGATTGCCGGATGTGTCGTAATCGTAATCGGTAACATCCGTCACATCGGTGCGCGAGCCGTTGATGGTATCGACGAGGCCAGCGGTGGTGTACGTATACGTCCATGTGCGCGCCTGGCCATTGGTGGCATAGGGGACCGAGTGCGTGGTGGTATCGGTTTCAGTTTTGGTCAGCATCCAGCCGGTGGTTGGATCGTATGTAAACGTGGTGGTCTTGCCAGGCTCGACAATTTGCGTTGGAACACGGAAATTGGCGTGCCAGGTAGTTGTGATGGTACGGGCTTGGGCGGTGCCAAAGGCTTCCGTTCTACTTTCCTGCAACCCGCGCGCGTTATAAGTGTATTTAGTGACGTTGCCTTTCCAATCGGTTTTGCTGAGTGGATAGCCATTGCCGTCATAAGTATAATTTTGATTCGCCGCCTCGCACGTGCCGTTGGCAATGCCTTCAACTTGGGTAATCTTCGGCGCGCCCTCGACCGTGGAATAATGGTAAATCGTCTGTTTGCCCAGCGCGTTGGTGACAGTACGGGTATTGGAATTGGTATAGGCGATGGTGGTATTTTCCGCGCCGCCCGCATGGGTGGATTGAATCACGCGGCCAAGATCGTCATAGGTCCATGTCGTCAGACGATTGTTTTTTTCATCGATGATGCCGGTGATAAAACTTGGCAAATCCGGATCTTCGTACACATATTGCACTTTGGGATTGTCATTCGGATCGAGGGGAGTGTTGTCGGGATACTTCACTTCGGACAGTTTTTTTGGAAAGGCCCATAGCGATCCATAATTTATATAACCATAATTAAACACTCTATTATCTGGTGTTGTAAGAGATGTTAAAAGAAAAACACTTGTAACATCATTATTTTGATGGGGTTCTGGATAAACATATTCTGTATATGTAAAACTTAAAACTCGGCCTAAGGAATCTGTGACATTTTGCAAATGATTGTTAGAGTCATAATTTAGGGTTTGCGTATAGCCGCTTTTATATCGGATTTGCGTTAATCGTCCGCCAGTGATGCCATTGGCGTCATATGTTTCAACCGTGTCATCCAAATCCGTAACGGTGATGCTGCCCGCGCCATCGGCAACACGAAAGGCAATATCGTCGCCATCACGAGAATCCCAAATACCATTTATTTTTTTAAATTCGAATTCCGATCCATCGGCGCGGCGCAGCCAAATCCAATCTGGTCTGTAATAATATAAACTTCTGTCCCAATTGCTGCGCCAATTGGCACCCATAATACTTTCTCTTGGGGCAGCATCTGGACTTCCGGCAGGAGGATCAAATTGACCAATGCTGTTAAAATAGCGAATGAATTCTAAACGATCCACGCCGCCAGACGAATAATCTTCCGCTTGTTGAAATTTATTGCCATTGGCGATGGTAACTGGATTACCAGCAGTAGGACACTGTTTGCCATTATTTTTAGGCTGACTATCAGCAACACATCCAGAAATAACGGTTGCTTCATTTCTTTCGCTAGTGGTGCATCCTGCAGGCCCTACAGTGCCTGGAGAGGCGCCAGCAATACAAGGAGCACTAGAGGGAATATCAGACGGATGCCGGCAGCAAAATATATAATTTACAACATGGCCATTTAAATGGTTCGGTTGGAATGTGCTAAAGTCCAAAGCAAAATTTAAATGGGCACAAGCAGTTTGCGCAGCAGAAACAGGGTCTGGTTCTATTGGGCCGCCGCCATATGTATACCACCCTGCATTCGCCGATCCTGCCATCAACAGCAACATCGCAACAACAATGGCGTATAATTTGATTCTCATAAAAAACTCCCTGACATGGCGTAGCTGATAATTAGATAGACAATCCTGGATAAGCGGCGCGCTCAAAACACACCTTTTGGTTGCATATTATGAATCACATACAATCGTAATCAAGATATTTTTTATGAATAATTTATGTCGCCTGTGCATAAGATGCGCAAGAAATTATAAACCCAGGAAATTTTATGAAAATTATAAGCAACAATTCATAAGTCGACTTAAGTCGACTGTCGCCGCGATTGTGGGTGGGCGAAGCCATAAGCCAGCGAATTCCCTAGATAAATAACAGAGAATTTTTATAATGGAGCAGGGATTTTTACTGCTGAAGGAGGATAATGTGTCTGCCATTATATTATACTCTCTAGCTGCTAATGCTTGTAATTGATTATTAAGGTGAGGTTGTTTATGCGCAAAGTCTGGTTTACGTATGCATTTTTTATGGCAATGAGTTTTTATCCCGTTTTCGCCGCAGAAGTGACTTTAGGGTCAGACAGGCTCTATGTCGGCGACATCGTCATCAGGCCCGAATGTTTTTATGAGTATTGGATGGATGTCAAAAAAGATGTCATCGATGTGAAGCAATGCTCTGAAATAAAAATGAGAATGAGCGGCAGTGATAAGCAAGAAGAGTATTATGGAGAAAATATAGATTATAATATTATTGGTAGAATTGATGATCTGACGGCGTTGGAGCTGACTCATTATACTGGCCGTAATTGGAATAGGTTGATTTTTGTTAAATATACTCCCAACGAACAGGGAGGCACTTTACAAATTGTTCAGAGTTTGGGCCAAGGAGATCGATGCAATATGGGGTTTGGCGATGCCGCTATAAAAAATGGTGTGCTGGAATATACGCGTTTATACAGTTTTGCCGATTTTTTATATTTGCTGGACGCGGATTATAATTCCTCATTATATGATAAACTTGAGAATCGCCCGACGCTATGCGCGGCATCGGCAAAATATATTTATAAACTGAAAGAAGGCGAGCGGTTGCAGTCAGTCACATTGGACGAAAATTGGATTAAAGGCGATTACAGAAAAAATATATTTGAGCCGGTTGGCACGTCAGAACAATTATGTCTGGAAGATAAGCTGAAAGAGTTTATAGGACAAAATAAGCAGAGTCTTGGCAGGGAAGAATTGAGAAAGCTGGGACTGCAGCTAAAATCTAAATGCAGCCCCAGCTTTTTGCCCAATTAATCGCTATCTTCTTGTTCCATATCTTCTATAGCCATTTCTTCCCATATTTTTTCTAATTCCGCCCGATTTTCGAATGTATCGGCGATACGGTTGAATTTATTCCGTAAACCTTTTTCGCTCGGATCGGTGAATTCGGCTGCTTTATCCCTTGCCGCTTGCGCGGCACCGCTGAAATCTCCATTTTCCAGAGATTTGTAAAAGTCGCTTTTCGTCGATCCTTGTCCTTGATTGTAAACATATTGAAAAGCGGCATCGTATTCGTCCTTGCTGAAACCATTGATTTTATCCAGCTTGTCTACGGGCGCGGTAAATCTGGTTCCACTCGATATAGTGAATCGGTAAGCTTCATCGGGAGTCAGCCTTAGATCTTTTAAAGACGTTTCTTCTATTGCTCGTCGCGCATCTTGGCCTTTTTGTCCTGCAGCGCCGACCATTATATCTATCTTGTCTTGCGGCAAGTCGGCCATTTTTCCATATCTACGAATTTCATTTTCGTCCATCTGGCCTATGTCGACGCCTCCCGCAACAGTGGCGCCGCTGCGGCCCTTAGATCCGACGCCAGGATAATACGGGTTGCTTGTTAACCCCTCATTTTGCCTGAATAAATATTCATAAGCATATTTTTGTTTTTCGTTCATTCCCTCCAAATGACGATTTAGATCTTGCTGCGTAATTGTAATGCCTTCTCTGTATGATGGCTTGTTAAGATTGTATAACCATTTCCCCTGCTGCTGCGGCTGAGTCGATGCCGAGAAATCATCGTTGATTGTATATTGCGGCAGGTTGGTATCTCCCTCCATAAACGAGCTTTGACTTTGTTGCGGTTGAATTGCTGCCGGTGCCATTTGAATAGGTTGTGCATTGGGATCAAAAGGCTTCATCCCCGCGAGTTTATAAGGGCTAAAGGAATCTAGTTCCTGCTTCATGTTGCTAAAAAAATCATGATATGATTGACCCGGTTGTGGGGCGGAAATATGCAGGTTCGGAAAATTATTTTGGATAGTTTGATAGGCATAGTCTTTATGCACATCATGCCAGGTTTTGCGAATCATATCCCCGGTTTGCTTGCCGAGAGCAAATGGATCGTTCGGCGAGGGATATTCCGGCAAGTTGTCTAAACCGGAGTGTTGTAAATCCCAATTGCCCATCCAATTGTCCCATGCACTTTTATCTTGCGGTGGTTCTGCTATGTAGGGTGGCGTAGTAGTTGGCAATCCTAAGGAAGGCTGTTCCATGGTAAATTGAGTGTGATTTTTTGGTGTGCCAAACATATTGGCCAATCCAGTCAAAAGATCTACGACAGGTGGTTTTTGTTGTTGCCAATTCCATTCACCGGCAACAAATCTATTATTTTGGGAAGCTAGCTGTGTTAGCGCATTGAAGTTGCTAAGATTGTTGGCTTGCCCGGAAAATAAAGAGGCAAGCCCCAATAGTCCGCCGCCAGGTGGTTTGAAAAACATGGTAATATTCCTTTATAAAAGTTGAATTTATGCGCAAAAAAACCCGCTTCGCCAGAGGCTTAGCAGGTGGTTTTTTTTGACCGTTTGGTTAATGATGTGATTTGTAACTTATATTGTTTGTATCACAAAATTTCTCATTTCTCAATAGATCTGGAAAATCTTTTTTCAATTTTAATAAATTTTACTTAATTACCAAAAATTTACTGGTTCTTCGCTATTGGTAGAAATAAGAAAAAACATTTCTGACTAAATAGAATTTTTCTAAACAGCGGCCGTTACATATTGCTTCGTTTCCGTGCATAAAAATCCTGACTCTGCGGCAAAAAAACGATCTGCTGGATATTGGAACATTTCCACGGTCTTTGGCAGCATCAATTGCCCGGACATAGAAGCGAAATTTAGCGGTTTTGTTAAATACACGCCCATTAACTTGCCGTTTGAAAAATGATCGACAAAATCGAGTTTATTTCCATTCGCCATTTCAAAATCTATGATTTGCCGCAATCCGGCGGTTGGCGGTTCGATAGCGTTTAATTTTTGCGGCCATGGAACCGGCGCAACCATAGTGGAATAATTTTCAATAAAAATAACTTGGCCGCCGCCTCGGCCATGTTGTGGATTGGCTTGAGCAATTGATACCGGCGCGAATAAATCGCCCGTGGTGACATAAGAACGCACGGTGGGCAAATACCGCTTGCCGATCATGTGTTGGACATTTTGTTGCACGCTGCCCCAAAGTTTTTCACGGTCGTTGTAATTGGCGGCGCAGGTTTCAGCGGTCATATACCATGCCGTTTGTCCAGGCCTTGCGCCGAATAAATTGCCGTGTTGGGAGGGTGGGGGGATCATTAAAATATTCCTTTATTCTTTTGACTTATGGTTTCTCTACATATTCTATAAAATCTCCTGTCGTCTTGCAAATGTAACCAGATCCGATCCGAGGTTGATCTGGGGTATAGGGAACGATATCATGCCCATCATGTTTGTTAAGTATTTGCCGTATCGCTTCATCGTCTTTAAGCGGATTTTCCATCCGTATTCCAATGGTGCCATTTTCATAAACAACGGAAAGAACTTGGTTGTCATGTTCGATTTCCCATCGTGCCATTTGCTTTAGAATCGAATTATACCTGTCGGGTATTTTTCCGTTATTCTTTGCAATGTTGGCTTCACGGGGCGATAGATCCTCTATTCGGCGAAATTGAAATTTTATGCTTGGCCCGTTGCCATAGGGATCGTCTTGAATGTTATAAATTTTTACCCATCCCAGCTCGTAAATCTTGGAATAAATAGATTCAGAATCAGGATCATTTAATAGGTTTTGCAGTAATAAATTATGGACTTCTTTCTTTTTAATTTCTGCTTCTTTTGGGGTGCTTGCTAATATATTCGCAGAAAGAACGCCGAAACTGATATTCGTTATCCACTCATCATAAAAATAAACAATCATTGCGAATCCTAGATCGGGCTGTCGGATCCAATAATCATAATAAGCTATACCCGGGTTGGATTTATCAAAAATATATTGCGAGTAGTTTCTTTCGAACTCGCTTCGTTTTGTGGCTGGGGTGATAATAATGTTGCCAGGAAACACTATCCGCTGTTCTTGCCGGTTTATATTCATTTGACTTTCTAAAGAGCGAACAATTTGTGACATGTCATTTGCCGCGTTGTTTCTTCCGATCATGTAAATCTATTAAATTTCCAAATTCTCTCAGAACACTTGTATATTTTGCTACATAGAATTGTCGCCCTCCGCCAGGATGATCGTTGTTTTTCCCGGGATTTTTCTCGCATATTGCCGCTGGAATAAACATATCCCGATCAAGAACATAAGAGCGAACATAATCTCTGTATCCCAGATCTTCATTTCTAGGTACTTGCAATTCCTTAAAATACACATCCGCGTTACCGTGGCTATTTAAAAGAGTATCCATGTTTGTATAAAAAGGGGAATGGCCTAATTCGCCTGTCGGGTTTCTATCCTTATCTATGCCAGATCTGCCAAATATTATACTTCCTTTTGGCATAAATATAAGTTTAAAGTCATCAACATTAAATTTCGCGTCACGTTGATGTTGTTCAGCGCGTTCAATCGCTCTAAGCGCATCGCTTCTTTCCCACGCTTCACGGATTCTTACCTCGTCTTGCAAGGCGGCGAGGTGTTTCTCTATCAGTCGGAGCCTGGCGGTTTCCTGATGCTCGCGGGATTTATCCTGGGCCGCTTGGGCTTCTTTTTGCGTGCGTTCCGATTGGGCCTTTAACTGTAATAACTCTTGCCGCTTTTTTTCAATTATCTGTTGAATCAATTTTTCTGGGTCAGGGCCATCTCCGCCGCCGTTCCCACCATTGCCCCCATCGCCGTTTCCACCGTTCCCATTTCCGCCGCCGCGCCTTGCTTGGGATTCCGCAGCCAATCTGGCTTTTTCTTTTTTGAAATCTTTGCCGCTCAATTCCTGGCTGGTGAAGCCATGGTTATGCACGCAGCCGCTGAAGAAATTGCCGTGGTGGGAGGGTAGTGGGATCACGCCGAAATTATTTTTTGTATTTATTTTTCTTCGGTTATGTAAGGGCTAGAAATCATGTGGTTTGTTTTAAGGCAAATGTACTGTTGCATCGCTCCCATCCATGGGCGGGCTTCATTAAAACTGTATTCAACTTGTTCATGGTTTATAAGCTTTTTTGCCGCTTCGGCGTGGAGAGGAAATTTCATAAAAACCTCATAAGGCACTTTAGACCATGTCCATGCTTCCGCCGAGTGAATTTTATTTCCTAGTTTCAACTCCATATCCAGTAATGGAATCAAGTTTGGACTAAGAAAGTCATAGGGAG